>NZ_JASHII010000029.1:0-2420 GCF_030733765.1 Roseibium sp. MMSF_3247 | reverse complement strand
CTGAGGAATTCTGGGGCCGTCAAAACCGCGGTTCACCTTCATTGCATACTGCACCCAAAGATCGGCAACGCACATCGGCAAAGAAGTTTATTAGTCTTCTGATTTGCAAACTTTATCAACGACTTAGGATTTCTCCAGACCGGCAATCCTCACCGATGCTTGGCTGATACTTCCTTGGATTCGGCGTTTCGGGCTTCGCGTGTGACAAGCCTCTTTACGTCGCCGTCAGGGAATAGCTGGTGCTGCGTCCACCAGCCTCATCTTTCTCCAAGGCGCCCAAGTCGATCAGATCGAGGATGTCGCGATATGCCGTGTCCTGCGAACACTTTGCGATCTTTGCATATTTCGACGTCGTGAGTTTGCCTTCGAACCCATCCAGCAGGCGGTTGAGCATGTCTCGCTGCCGGTCGTTTATGTTCGCCGCCCCGTATTTCTCCCAGAACCGCGCCTTCCGGAACACGGTCTCAAGGATGATCTCGGCACCATCGAATGCGCGGTCCAGGCAAGCCAGGAACCAAACGAGCCACGCCGTGACATCAAGGCCGCCTTTCTGCGTTTTCTCGAGCATGTCGTAATAGTCGCTCCGCTCCTGCCGAATTTGCGTCGACATGCTGTAGAACCGCTGCGCGCTGCCTTCGGATCGCGCCAAGGCCATGTCTGCGATCGCCCGCGCGATGCGGCCGTTGCCATCATCGAAGGGGTGGATGGTGACAAACCACAGATGGGCGATGGCGGCATGTATGACGGGATCCGCCTCGGAGGACTGATTAAACCAGGTCAGGAAGCGCGCCATTTCAGGGTCTAAACGTTCGGCGTCTGGCGCCTCAAAATGCACGCGTTCGCGGCCATAAGGTCCTGATACAACCTCCATGGGACCGTCACGCCACCCCCCTACTCTGATCCGAGTCATTCCGCTTCGCCCGGTTGGAAAGAGAGCCGCATGCCAGCCGAACAGACGCTCCGCATCCAGTGGCTGGTCATACACTTGGGTTGCGTCCAGCATCATCTCGACGACACCATCAACATGGCGATCAGACGGGATCAGTCCGCCAATTTCCAGACCTAACCGCTTTGCGATAGACGATCGAACCTGATCCTTGTCGAGCGTTTCCCCCTCGATCTCGCTGCTTTTTACGACATCACTGGTCAGTGTCCTGAGCATCGCCTCGCTGCGAAGATCGAAGCCAAGACCCTCCATGCGCCCCAAGAGCTTGCCTTGGCGGTGACGGACCGCAGCAAGTTGGGACGACAGCTTGGCCTTATCCCAGGTAAACTGAGGCCAATCAGGGAGTTCGTGAATGTAGGTCATATTTTACGCACTCTTTGCGGAGATTATACGGCACAATCTCCGCAAGACAATAACAAACACCGCAGATCGCGCGGTGAATAAGGGCGGCAATCTCCGCACACCGCACTTCGAACGCTGAATGTAGGCACCTGCTTTACCATTCTATCACGCAGCCTGTCCGCCCAGCCGGCCATAAAAACTGCGATCAAGGTGCAATTCGCCAACCTGCGCCCGTTCTACGAGCCCGCGTAGGTATCCGCCGGGTGATTTGACCTCACCAGTGGTGGATTTATCGAGGATA
The DNA here is from genome assembly GCF_030733765.1 of Roseibium sp. MMSF_3247. Taxonomy (NCBI): domain Bacteria; kingdom Pseudomonadati; phylum Pseudomonadota; class Alphaproteobacteria; order Hyphomicrobiales; family Stappiaceae; genus Roseibium; species Roseibium sp. MMSF_3247. Next base: position 831 of record NZ_JASHII010000029.1, on the reverse strand, counting down.
AGGGCTAGGGAAGCCGCTGCAGCGGCAGGCCCCAACACTTTGTTGGCCACGTTCCACGCATCTTCTGAGATGCCCACGATGGGCCTAAGATTGGCCGCCGCCCGGTGCACGTCGTTCCAGTCTCGCAGGTAGCCACCCGTTGCCCGCGCCATTTCTGCAAAATGCGGACAGGAGGCCATCAACATCGGGATATCGACGTCAGATCTGTTGATTTTCGCTGAGAAGTGACCCGGTAGCCTCCCAAATTTCCACTGAGAATTGACCCATGTGAACACGTTGCCCTGACGGATTCGGTCGGGGAGATATGGAGTGATCGACATGGGATTTTTCAGTGTTATCCGACGCTGGGCATTGCGTGACAAAATGCCAATCCGCGAGATATCGCGGCGAACGGGCCTGTCCCGCAACACCATCAGGAAGTATTTGCGCGAAGGCGCGGTTGAGCCGCAGTTCAAGACGCCGGCACGGCCGAGCAAACTTGATCCATACGCGGACCGGCTGTCCGCCTGGCTTCTGGCACAGGCACGGAAGTCGCGCAAAGAACGCCGCACCGTGAAACAGATGCATGCTGATCTGGTGAAGCTCGGTTATGACGGTTCCTACGGACGTGTGGCGGCATTTGCCCGCGCTTGGCGTGCCGATCGACACCGGGCGGAACAGACAACAGGGCGCGGCACCTATGTGCCCTTGGTGTTTCAACCCGGCGAGGCATTCCAGTTCGACTGGAGCGAAGACTGGGCCAATGTCGGCGGCGAGCGGATCAAGCTTCAGGTTGCCCAAATCAAGCTGTCACACAGCCGGGCGTTCCTGGTGCGGGCCTACCCGCTGCAA
>NZ_JASHII010000028.1:0-2471 GCF_030733765.1 Roseibium sp. MMSF_3247 | reverse complement strand
CCGCTCTACCAGGAGCAACACCAAACCCACGGAGCCGTCGCCTAAAAACGAAAGTGCGAAAGATATTTGACACTACCAAATCCAGCAACCGGAATCGTTGGTAGCTTCTGCGAAACACTATAGCGCCGGTGGTATCGAGCCCCGCAAGGCAACAAACCGACTTGCCCAGATCAATCCCAAGAACCATTACATCCATCAAAGTGCTCCTTCTTCTGCATCGAGACGCAGCTATTGTTGAGCGAATTAGTGGAGAAGAAGTAGCATTCGAACGACTGAGACCGGAGTATTTTTGCTTGTCGTTAGCCTGTATTAGCTGCCAATATCAGATGATAGCTGGGTTTTATTTTACGCTTTCAGCGAAAACCTTAAAATTGGCTGGAAAATAATATTACTTGATAGCCTTGCAGAGTGGCGAAAATGTCCGGCTGTTTGACGGACGTGGTTTGAAGTCCAACTAGATCAATTACAAGTCTTGGGTTGGATGACTTTCAATTGCCATTCTTCCACTACATTTATCTAACGTTATGGATCCCGTTGCGAACTTGCGACAAATTCTGACAAATGCTTATGCAGATCCGCGATCGCTGTAGCAAAGCGATTGCGCACGAGTTTGCCTTCGGGTGTATGCGCAGGGTGTTGGTGCATGATTTCCTGGAAGGTTTCCAAACCGGCTGCGATTCGATACAAATCTCCCCGTCCAGTGGAGCCGAGGCACCTGCAGACTTCAATTAGGTCTGAAATACCATGAGCAGCTTCTGCTTCGTATTGATCCAAACGGGTCGCGAGGGTTTGCCGCAGGCGTTCTGCCATCCGAGGATCGATATCCATAATAAACTCCTTCAAAGCGGGTATCGTCGGAATATTCACTTATACTTCCAGCTGATAACGACCCACACTTACAGTCATAGTGAGAGGAAAAATAGAATTAAACCTTAAGTTTTGCATCGCGTCATCACTGATTTCAGACCAGCTGATGTAAAAAATAGCACTGTCAATGACAAGCGGTGAGCCAATTTTGTTAATTGACTTTCCACCCAGAGCAGCGTGGCCGATCATTAAAGTTTCCAAGAAAAGGTTCGAATATATTTGTTCGCTTAGGGTCAAACCTTATATCAGTTTAATTGTAGGCGTCAGACTCATAACCAGTAGCAAAAGGTTGCCGCGAGGCAGAGGGACGACAGAGAGCTTCTGGCATTGCGGTCATAGCGTGTGGAGAACCTGCGGAACTCTTCGAGCCTGCCGAACATCTTCTCGATGACGTTTCTACCCTTGTAAAAATATGGCGAGAAACAGTTTTTCCATTTGCGTGTTTTGTGGGGTGGGATGTTGGGCAGAGAGCCACGCGCTTCCACGATGCGGCAGATACGGTCACTGTTGTAGCCTTTGTCACCATGCAGAACGCCGTTTGTCGGTACGAATGGCAAGAGTGCCTCCGCTCCGGAGAAATCCGAGACGTTGGCTCCCGTCAGGTGGAAAGCGATTGGGCGTCCCCTGTTGTCGCTCAGGACGTGGATTTTGGTTCCCGGACCACCACGAGCTCGGCTCAAGGCATGGACTTTAGTCCCCCTTTGCCGCCGCGGGCAACCCGATGTGCCCGAACAGCTGTACTGTCGATCATTACTTCCGGAACAGGGCCGCCGGTTTGGGACAAGGTGTCGAAGAGCTCTGTCCAGACACCTTTCTTCGACCAGCGAACGAAGCGATTGTAGAGGGTTTCCTCGGCCCGGAAAACTCCGGCGCATCAATCCAGCGGCCGCCCGACTTCAGGACATGAATGATGCCACTGATCACCCGTCGGTCATCGACACGAGCCTTGCCCCGCGTATTGGTCGGCAATAGCGGTTGCAACTTCGAAAACTGCTCATCGCTGAGCCAGAAAAAACCATCGGACATCGATAAACTTCTGTTCAGGAGCTTGAATCAAATCTCGGCTGATTCGCATAGCGTTGTATGGGTCTGAGGCCTAGCCGCACTTACCGGTATTCCCAGGTGTCATTGACACCATTACCCCACCACGTCACAGGGACAAGAGGCCAGCATGAGTCACGCTACAGTGTTTATGGGACATCTCTCGAAATCCGTAAAGGCATATGCTTCAAATATCATAACTTTTGCACCCGTCGTAATGAATAGAGCGTCATGGGTGGACCCAGCACTTCAAACACAACAGTACTGGCTAGCGTGAAAGCTATGACTTCGGCACCCCATTGAGGGAATTGTTCTTTGGCCACGAGCGCCATGCCTACGGCAACACCCGCTTGCGGAAGCAAGGCAGGGCCAAACCATATGGCCTCTGGACGTGGTGTAGATGCAATCCGGGCGCCGATATAGCCACCAATCAACCTCGATATACTGCGTAGAACCAAAAAAATGAGACCAGCCCAGCCTATCAGTCCTAGAGCCCATCCACTTTATGATGGTTCATACCCCGCTGCGGCAAAATAGTTTGCGCATTCTTGTGGTTTGAACTG
>NZ_JASHII010000027.1:0-2533 GCF_030733765.1 Roseibium sp. MMSF_3247 | reverse complement strand
CGAATTCATAAACCACGTTAACTATTCATAAGGTGGTGGATTACTAACGTCGAAAAGCTGCCGTTAGGTCAAGCAAGTCATCCAACTCAAAAAGAATTCTCCAAAGCGCGGAGGTATCTTAAGTGCAGGTAATGCGAGTGCGCTCCCTTTTCTCGACTATTGCCTCTTGCGCCTCCCGGCTGTGGGCGGATCAGTCCGGCAATGTTGCAATTCTGACCGCTTTGGCGTTTGTGCCGCTTATGCTGATCACGATTGGCAGCCTTGACGTGGTCCGGATGACGACCGCGCAAGCAAAACTCCAATCCACGTTGGACTCAGCCACGCTTGCGGCCGCCTCATTAAGCAACACCGGCGATATCGAAGACACGGTGAATGAGTATGTGCAGGCAAATCTGCCAGACGTCGCGCCGTGGACAACGTTGCAGCTTACGATCGGGAATGTCACGGATAGCCTCAACGCAAAATCTGTCGAGATCACTGCGACCGTTGATATTGAAATGACGATTTTGAAGCTGGCCGGAATCGACTCGACGAGTGTATTGGCATCGTCAGTGGCTCAGCAAGCCGCGACCAATGTCGAAGTGGCTGTTGTTCTTGATATTTCCTCGTCGATGCGGAGAAAACTATCCAGTCTCAGAACAGCCGCAAAGTCTTTCATCGACACGATGTTGAACGAAGATGACCGGGAATTCACGTCCTTGAGCATCATACCATTTGGCGGCACCGTGAACATTGGCGACCTCTATGACACCTACGCTGTGAACACCTCTACCCCGGGCGTGATCGATCTACCGATCCTGGCCGATTACTACGTGAACAAAAACGTTCCCTATCGAAAGTTCATGTTCTCGGGCCAAAGAACGGGCTGTATCGAGTACACAGACGACGACTTTGACATGACGGCCATACCGGCAAACAGCCGCCCACAGGTCCCGAACTTCACGAAATGGAACCGGAGCAATCCGTGGTGCCCCTCTGACGACACCGCCATGCTGTTAAACACAAACAATAAAAGTGGCCTAAAGTCCTTGATCGACAACATGGACCTCTCAGACGGTACTGGAATGGATATCGGAGCGCTTTGGGGGGCAAAGGTGCTGTCAAGTGATATGAGGGGGCAGCTGGGTGGCGACTTCGCGGACAGACCGGCAGACTTCGACGATGAGGACACGTTGAAGGTCGCGGTGATCATGACCGATGGTGAAATCACCGCCCAGTTTCGGCCCCGGGTTTACACGACCACGCACATAAAGGGCAGCACACAGCAGACGATCGTCTCAAGAGGCAACATGCGCACACCGTCTTCAAAGCCGGACGATGCCGTCGCCTATTTCAAACGCACCTGCGAATATCTGAAGAACAACAATGTCCAAGTATACACGATCGGATTTCAAATCAGACGCGGGGCTCTGTCTGATCAAATGCTCCAGTACTGCGCTTCCAGTCTATCCAACTACTATTTTGTTGAAGGCTTGAACATCGAGGATGCGTTTTCGGCCATCGCCACCTCCATCAACAGTTTGCGTATTTCCGGCTAGGATGTCGCCCATGTATCTGTTCCGGCGCTTTTGGACAAAGAGAGATGGCGCGACGGCAATTGAATTTGCTTTGATCGGGATGCCGTTTTTCCTTTTGTTTCTGTCCTGTTTCGAGATGGGGCTGTTGTTCATTCGTATGACCATGCTGGACCATGCTGTGAACACGACGTCCAAAACGGTCTATATTGGAGCTATAACGCAAGGGTTGGCCGACAACACGGTGTCCCGGGAAGATTTCGAAGAAGACATCTGTGAGATCGTGGGACTTGTGGTGCCCGATTGTGTCAACAATCTCACCATTGAGCTTATTGAAATCTCAAGTCTCATAGACCTGCCCGACACGGATGCCGTTTGCGTAGACGCAAGTAGTGACTTTAGACCCGTGGTGACATTCAATCCCGGCAGCGCCAACAGTATCGTATTCATGCGGGCGTGTCTGACGACAGATATTTATACGCCCGGGTTGGGATTTGGTCTGGCGCTCTCCAAAACCGTGAACAATCGCTACGAAATGGTGTCGTCAATGGCCTTCATGAACGAGCCTTTTTAAGATGCTGGCCCTCTCCCCGCGCCTCAGGAGTTTCCGGGCAGACACGAACGGAGTTGCAGCCGTCGAGTTTGCGCTGATTTTCCCTTTGTTGATCTTGATCTTCCTAAACACCGCCAGTTTGTTTGATGGGTTCCGCGCTTCCCGTCAGCTTGAGCGCGCAGCAAGTGTGACAACAGATCTCGTTACCCGGTTCAATGGAGATACGTTTACAGAGGATGATTTCGATCTTATTGAAGCAACGGCAGTGTCGATCCTCGGAAATTATGCGACCGACAGCAACTTCACCATGACAGTGTCAAGTGTCCGCAATTTCTTCGATGATGAGGATGAATTGGAGGTTCACTGGTCAGAAAGCAACGATGACGATGCGCTTCTGGAAGATGATGATTTAGCCCAGTTTGATTTTCCGACCCTCGCAGAAGGCGACACTGTCATCGTCGTACAG
>NZ_JASHII010000026.1:0-3916 GCF_030733765.1 Roseibium sp. MMSF_3247 | reverse complement strand
CAAACTCGCAAGGAACTTCCTGTCCGCTGTCGCCCTCGCAACACTCGTCGCATTCTGGCTATGATTGAGTCTGAACCTTAATCAAAGCATGAAAAGCAACGTTCATCGTCAAAATTGCATGCAACAAAGGTTTTAACAGGCATTGTCGGGCAATTTCGCATTGTTGCCTTTAGAGAAAAAGCGAAGAAACATTATCAAAGGCGCATTGATTTCAATACCCTAAAATTCGGCACTCTGCATTTCACCACACGAACCACCCAAACATGGCTTGCAGCCCACGCATGGCTCTTTCTAGTCTTTTCCGCAGTCAGAATGATCTTCGGAAAGTTACAGTCCGGTCCGGCATATGAAGATTCACTTTGAGACACTCCCTTTCTGCTTTGGGGCTTGGGACGGCTTCAGATGACCATGGACGCGGATCAACTGACTTCCGGGCCACATTAACGAGGTGTCAGGTTTGGAAATTGATCCGCGCATGGCAGAGCGCCTTCGACAAACCTTCAAAACCAGATTGGGTCAATTCGAGGCCGAAGCCGCGCATCGCGTCTCAGACCTCGTCGATTTTTGCAGGCGCCTCGGGGCCACAGGACACGTGGAGTTCCATCGGATTGCCAACGGGCTGGAAACCTTTCAGGAGTTGATGCAGAAGCACCCGGCGCATACGCCCGAAGGCAAAGACATTCGAGACCGTTTCGCGATCGCTATAGCGGATCTGCAACAGCTCTTCTCAGAACTCGCCGATCTTGCTGACATAGCGCGGCGAGAGCCGTGAGTGATGTCGCTCGGATAACTGAACAAAGGTTACCGAGGGCTGTTGGGATCCAAAAAGGGCAATTGAGCGACGGCGACGCCAATGGCGGCTTTTACCCGGTTTGGTCCACAAACAGAGGCATAAGCTGGTTGGCCGCGCCCGTTAAGCAGCAGTTTTCCAGCTTTCTGCCTTTACATAGGCAATCAGGTCATCAGACGGCATCGGGCGCCCAAGTGCATAGCCCTGCAGAACATCGCAGCCAAGGTCCTTTAGGACGCGGGCATGATCCATCGTTTCAACGCCCTCTGCGACAACCTCGATATTAAAGGATTTTCCAATATCGATAATCGAAGAGACCAATCGTTGCTGTTCATTTGAGCCGAGCAATGGATAAATGAACTGCCGGTCGATCTTTAGACGGGCCGGACGGAGATGAAGGAGACTGACGATTGAGGCATAACCGGTGCCAAAGTCATCAATCTCGATATCAATTCCCATCTGTTGAAGGCGCTTCAAATTGGATGTGATCATGGGATCTTGATCATCAAGAAAAATCGATTCCAACAGTTCGAAGGACAGCGCACCGGGTGTAAAAGACAACCCGTCGAGACTTTCGAACAGACTGGCATCCGCAAGTCGTCCAGCCGACACATTTACCGACACCTTTGGCACATCAAGGCCGGCCAGCTTCCACCGAAGAGAAGCCTGAAGCGTTTGTTCAAGAATGGTTCGGTCGATCAAGGGCACAACATTCAGATCATCGGCCGTTTTCATGAAGGTATCTGGCGCGAGCATGCCCTCTTTGGGGTGGTCCCATCGTGCGAGCGCCTCGACACCGACGATCTTGAGCGTTTCGGCATCAAATTGAGGTTGGAAAAACGGCACAAACTGTTTCTGTTCCAACCCAGTTAGGATGTCATCCGCAACACGTTTTGTGCGAATGATCTCCGCCTTCAGCGAACCAGAGAAGAATTCAAACCGGTTCCGCCCATTGCTTTTTGCTCTGTAAAGCGCAATGTCGGCGTCAACGAGCAGGTTCCGGCGTTGGCTTCCTGTATCTTTATCCACCATTGCAATGCCGATGCTGCCTCCAAACCGGCAGAGGTGGTTCTGGTAGGATACCGGCTCGCTGAGCCTGCCGATAATTTGATCTGCGAGCATGGACAATTCCATCTCGTCTGTTGCCCTGGTAACGGCAAATACAAACTCATCGCCACCAATACGCGCCACAAAATCACCGTCTTGTGCCGTGCCTTTCAAAATTGCAGCTGTATGGACCAGCATCGCATCACCGGCAGCATGCCCCAAAGTGTCATTGATATGTTTGAAACGGTCTAGATCGATATGCAAAAGCGCAGTTGGACCGCGGGAGGGATCGGCCTCCATGAGGCGTTGATCCAGAAACCGTCGGTTCGGCAATCCTGTCAGGCTGTCATGCAGCGCATTGTGTTCCATTTGCGCGCGCGCGGTTTCCAGCTCCTGATTCCGGAGCTCGGCACTTTTGTTCGCCTCGAGCAGATGTTTCTTCAAGGCCACATCTGAAGAAACGTCCCAATTCACACCAACGATATAACGTTGGCCGCTTTTACTTTGATGGACCGCCCCGATCGCCCGGATCCAGCGAGGCGTTCCATCCCGTAACACGACGCGAAACTCGGAATGATAGACCCCATTCGAGTTGATAGCGCCCCAATACTCCGTTTCAGCGCGCTCGCGGTCTTCAGGATGAAGGCGGTCGCTCCAGACGTTATAGTCGTTCGGATCTGTGTGGTCCGGAACATCGTAGAGTTCCTTCATCCTCTTGTCCCACGCAAGCACCTTGGTCTCGAGATTGAACTCCCAGATACCGATCTTGGACGTATCAAGCGCAAGCCTCAAACGCTGGGAGAGGCGCTCCGTCTCCTCTTGTTGCAACTTTGCTTCGCGGTGATGGCGTTGCCGTTCATCATAGAGTTGCCCGGCAACCAGAATTGGCACGACCAGCAACAACCCGCCAACAAACACGAGTCCGCGAACCAGCCACACATTGTCTGGAGCTAAATTCCAACCGCCGCGAGGAATTGCCGCGATATGCCAGCCGCCCGAAGGCAGCGAAATCGATGTGACCACAGGATCTCTCGAAAACACGTCCGGATCCCCGAAGAAGGCGTTGGCATCGCTCAAATCTGCGTCCTGCCCAGCGATCGCAATATCAAGAGGCAGGTCAGGATCGAGCAAACCACTGTCGGCATAAAGACGGGTTTCATCCACGACAGCGGACACCAGACCCCAAAGTCTTTTAGAACCGGCTAAATCCGTCGTATAGACCGGGAACCGTCCGATGAACCCCCGGCCGCCTTGCAAAAGATTGACTGGACCTGCGAGTACCAATTGCTTTGCGTCAACGGCTTGCAAAGCAGCCCTTCGCTGTTGGTCATTTTTTCTATAGTCAAGCCCGATTGCTTTCTCGTTACCGGCAATCGGATACATCAGGCGGATAACAAGGTCGGGTGCTGCCGCGATGTTGCGCAGTTGCGAATGGTCGCCGATCAGATGGCTGGCAATTTGACTGAACTGGGTCTGATCGATGTTCGGTTGATTGGCAATGACAGCCACCAGCCCCCGGACAAGCTGCAGGTTGCTGTTGATGTTTCCTTCAAGCTGCGCGCGGACCTTGCTCAGCTGCTCCCCGATGGCAGCACGCGCGCCCTCACGATGGACAGCGCGGTTCTGCAGTTCGGCAAAAACTGCCGTCACCAGCGTAACTGAAACTGCTATCCCGGCGATGAGATAACTCGGACGCAGTCGATACCTATTGATAAGTCTGTTCAAATTGAAAGACATCGCGGCTGAACTCGCTGGATTCCACTGCGTCAGAAGACCGGATCTACACAACTATCATAAAGCTAAAGCAGAAGCGTAAAGAAGATCTGTATCTGAGACCCGCCGTTTCCAACCGCTCCGATCAGCAGACGATCACCTTGCGAAACCGACCAACAACAATGGGTGGCTTCGGAAAAATCGGCACGCGCTCACCCGCTGCGCGTCTCTTCCCGGCACCCGCCAAAAGCAGCATTCATGATCAGGGCCATTTGCTTTTGATGCTGCCTGTTCCCCGTCAGCGCCTATGGGTCCGGATAAGCTGATTGCTTAAGGGAGAGGTTTTGGCTCATCTTCACTGATCAG
>NZ_JASHII010000025.1:0-4554 GCF_030733765.1 Roseibium sp. MMSF_3247 | reverse complement strand
GGCTCGATCGCCGCCCATTGCTCATCCGACAGCCAAAACAGGCGTCCCATACAAGCCTCCAAATCACTGATTTGGAACCTTGAATCTGATTTGCTAAATCAAATCAATAATATCAATGAGTTTTGACCCTAATATGCATTAGCACTGTCGAGAATAGCAGTCGTGTAAAGCTGTTCGACCAGTTAATTAATTGGAGATGTTTGGCTGAGCCTATAGATACGTGTGTAACAGCACAATTGGTCAGGTTCGATGCTATCAAATAGTTATGGGTGCAAATCACATACGACTGAACAACTGACGCCTATGCCAATCCATAAGTGCGGATGATGTGTATTATTATTAACCTATCGACTTTCTGCGCGGATTTCTGGTTCAGTCACCTAAGTTTCCTAAGGTCAATTTGTTCAATGGCATACTATTGACGGCTACATCGTTGACAGGTCCTAAAAACCCAAACGGTGTGTGTCCAGAGATGTGCGAAAAGTGAATGCACCTGATAAATCAGTGTTTTTTGCTTCTGCCGAACAAAAATTAATTTAAATGAAACTTCTTCTTAAGTTGTGCGTTTACTAAGCGGAGGTAGTGATATGATTACTTTTCGCAAGCGAGTTCTTCCGCTCAGTACGCCTATAATTGTTGCGGGAACTCTATTCACCAGTGCTCTTGCTGCTACAGAATATCTGTATGAAGACGAAGGTGTTGATAAAAACCCAGCTACTATAGCTGCAGAGGTCCAAGACACGTTTTCCAGTGGGAAAGGTGACTTGAAGATTTCGCTCGATGATGTTCACAAACGCCCGGTCCGCTGCGTGTCCAATATGCAGCAGACAACTTGTACCGGATGGCCGCTTGCAAATGGTATGATTGCGCTAAACTCGGAATGATTTGCGGGTATACCGAAAAAAAACAGCTGTTCGGAAAAAACCGAGCAGCTAGGAGCCTCTGCTTATCTCGCCAATTGTGGTTCTTCGTGATTCCATCTTCCCGATCGGTTATCGGTGGGGATTTGGACGGCACAGCCGGATTTTTTCGATTTTGACGAACGGTTGAAGCGGCTGAGCGACATCGGCAACCAGTTGGACGCCCAAGCGCGGGTTGTCGATTTCGAGATATTTCGGCCTGCCCTAGTCAAGGCGCTGAACTATGCCGATGGCTCCAAAGGCGGTCGACCGCCGTTTGACCCAAGCCGGTGCGATCAACGGTCGTTTCGCCCGATTTGAGTACGCTTAGCGGGAGACCGGCTACATCGCCATGGGCGGACAATTAGTCGACAGCACGCTTGTGGCCGCACCCAAGCAGCAGAATTTTATGACGGGAAGAAAGCCATCAAGGCGGGCAAGAGTGCCAAGTAAATCTAGCCGAGCACGCCCAACAAGGCTCGGCAGAAGGATGTGAATTGCCCGCTGGAAGGTGCAATTCGGCAAGGCGCGGACAAAGCCCCACGGCACCAAGCCGATCAATATTGCCATTCCCTCCTTCGCGTACAAGGCACACACGACGATCTGCAAATCTCTGCGTTTCATCCGCCGGTGGGACGTCTCGGATGCTGGTAGTCATGATGCCCGGTTCCCACGGCGCGGGCGTCTGGATAGGAAACACACCGGCTCCGGCGTTTGGGCGGACAGCGCCTATCGGTCCAAGCAAAACGAGCCGTTATGGCAACCCATGGCTTTACCAGCAACATCCATCGACGCAAAACAGCCGGCAAATCCATGCCCGCGCATATCCAGCGGGGCAATGCGACCCGTTCAAAAAACCGCGCACCGATTGAGCATGTCTTTGCCCATCAAAAGGCTGTTATGGGGAAGAGCATTCGCACCATCGGCATGGACCGGGCCAGAACAAAAATCGGCATGGCCAGCATCATCTACAACATAAGGAGGCTGGTCCAGATCACCAACAAATAGCCCGCATAGGGCAAAAGGCGGCCGAAAGCGCCGCCGCTAATGAAATCGGCACGAAAATTATTCGCACTCAGGCTGACATCCCCTCAGACGGTGGATAATCGCTGAAAATCAAGAGTGAAAACGGGTAAATAGAGGCTCTCAGCTTTTTGTATCGCAACGGCCCGCCCGTCAATCGGACGGATCATTCGAAATTTCATATAGTGTCACCCCTGCCAAAAGGGCTGGAACGGCAATGAAACCACCGATTGGACCCCAAAGCCAAATCCAAAATGCGATTGTCAAGAATACGAGAAACGGGTTGAGCGTCATTGTCCGGCCGAGAACCGTTGGCGTGACGAACTGCGCCTCAAAAAGATTGAGGAGCAGATAAACCAGTGGCGGCAGGAGAATTTCCGGAATTGAGTTGCCGATTGACAGCCCCACACCTGTCATGATCAGCACCATGATGGCCGGGCCGATGTAAATTACATAGTTAAGCACACCTGCCAAAACGCCCCACAAGATCGGTGACGGCACGCCGATCAGCCAAAGAGCCGCTGAAACGGCGGCAGCCAGACCGACATTCACGCAAGTAATGGATAACAGGTAAGTCGAGAGCCGCTTTTCGATGCGTTGAAACGCAATTGCCATGCGATACCGTTTTGTTGCCGGAGTTGACCAATCGACAGTAGATCGGAAAACTCGCGGCCGTGTCAGGACGAAGAAATAGAGGCTGGCGAGGAACAATATTATCTGTGCCATGAATGTCGGGGCGAAGTAGAAAACGCTCTCCACCGGCGACGTTTCATCGACGCTAACCTGCATGTTTCCGGATTGGCCCATCGCATTGCGGAGTTCTTCCTGCAGACTGCTGATGGAGGCAAACAACCCCTGCCAGGAAATGAGCTGGCTTTGCAGTTTGGCCCAGATCAACGGCAGTTTATCGAGCCAGTCAGACAACGGTACCATAAATGCTGCGCCGGCGGTCGTGATGAGCAAGATAAACAAAACCACCATTAAGGCCGCAGACACCCATGACGGTATGCCAAGACGGCCAAGACGATCCGCCGCAGGTCCGAACAAGGAACCGACCACGATCGACAAACAGACCGGCGCAAGTATGACCTTGCCCACATCCAACGCAAACACTAGAGCCAGACAGGCAAGTATGACGAGGGACATACGCGTGGCTGGATCTGCAATCGCAATTGGTGAGGTTGATACACTTACGTGAGTTTCGGGTGGAGCGTGGTGTGCCATATCAGGTCCCGTCATCTCCGCCGCCCCGCGCTGCAAAAAGCGCAAGTCCGCCCAACGCGGCAAGGGCGATGATGCTCTTTCGATTGGTCAGTTGTGGGAGGACTGAAACTGCTGCTGCTATGGCCAGCCTTTGTGACGCGCGGCGTTTCGCGCTGCGCCGCTGATCGATTTTCTTCAAGACCGCTAAAACAATGAGAAGGCCGAGCCCGACACCAATCATTCCCAGGGCGATGACCAAAGCAGCGCCCAAGGCTCCGAGCTTTTCAGAAAGATAAATGCCAAGTGCGGCAAGACCGGCCAGATAGGCCGTGCCAAAAGACGCAGCAGCAATCGCCATTATAACGATGTTGCGCTTCGTCCGGCGCACCATCCCGCGGAGGTCGCGGGATGCCGCCGAGAAGGCGAGGGGGACCGACCGCATGATCAACGGCGGATCAAAGCTGCAATCAGGAAACCGACACCGGCCGCAATTCCCAGGGACTGCAAGGGATGGCGGCGGACCTCATCGGTCAGGGCCCTCTCGTAAGACTTCAGTTCGCGGGTCAGATCATCGAGCGCGTCCTGAGACATTTGCGTTAGATCTTCACCTGCTGCGGTCGCACGCGATTTGTATTCCTGGCTTTTCCCGGACCCGTAATTTTTGAGTGAGCCGGCAAGCGCGGCAATGTCCTCGCGGATGCGCTGAATGTCGGCTTCAATATCACTGGCATTCACCGCGTCATTTGCAGCTTTGGTCGAAGAAGTGGAAGTGCTTTTGGCAGTTGCCATGAAATGCCTCCAATTTGCTCCGGAGAACCCGGGAAATGTCCCCGAACCGCCGGTGGGAAATGTTGTGGTCAAGCAGCTCCGTGCTGCTCGATTGGGGCTGGAGCGCTCGAGCTCCGCAGTCGGTGAAGTTGGTGGCCTAGCCCACATCAATCGGTGACTGAGCGATAAGTGCCCCAATTGGGAAACGTTCGTGCCAATGGAAGTCTCAGCTTAAACACTCTTACCGCGCGCTACATGCAGGACAGCGGAAATTAAGAACAGCGCGATCGCCACGAAAAATATCAGCTTTGCGATTGAGACGGCTGTACCAGCAATACCGCCGAAGCCAAGTACTGCTGCAACAAGTGCAACAACCAAAAACGCGATAGCCCAAGAAAGCATTGTATCCTCCTGTTTGAGTAACAGTTCTTCAACGCTCGGGAATGAATTCAGTTCCATTTCTTCTTTCGAAATTTGTTCCCATCTCGCTCAAACCGCTTCGGAGTTTCCTTTCCAACAACAGGTGTAATGGAACCAAAACCTCTATCGGACCGTTTCCAACATGACAGAACAAGGAGTTTCAATCATGGAATATGGTCTTCTCGGTTTGCTGGTCCTGATCGCGAACATTTATGCGATCATAAAAATTATCCAGAGCGGC
>NZ_JASHII010000024.1:0-4560 GCF_030733765.1 Roseibium sp. MMSF_3247 | reverse complement strand
CTTGCTTGACCTAACGGCAGCTTTTCGACGTTAGTAATCCACCACCTTATGAATAGTTAACGTGGTTTATGAATTCGAAGGGTATAGGCGTTTTTTGAAGGATGTCAGACGAAAGTTGAATGAGCAGGTGAATAATTTGGCTATTTTCAGGGAAAACGGGTTGGAAATTTTCGAATAGCTCCAAGAGATTTCTTCGCTTCGCAGACATTAACAACTGACCCGGTTTCGACCATCGGACTTTGACCTGTACATCTGCTCGTCCGCGCGATGTATTGCCGCTTCAACGTCATCTCCAGGTTGCGCTTTTGCTAAGCCTGCGGATATTGTGATTGGGCCGAAGGATTTTCCACTGCGATTGTGAAAGATTGTACGGCGTGCAATCTCTGAGCGTATTGCTTCTAATACGGCAACGCAGTCGTTAGTATCTGTATCGTAGAAGAGCACACAAAACTCTTCGCCGCCATATCGGCATAAAACATCTTTCGATCGCAGCTGCGACTGGATCAGACGAGCGACGACCCGGATGGTGTGGTCCCCCAAAATGTGGCCATGCTCATCATTGATATTCTTGAAGTGATCAATATCAATCAAAGCGATGTGCAAAGACGTATCGTGTGCTTCCAAACGCTTGTTCAGCTCCGCTTCCAAAAAACGTCGATTGGGCACGCCGCTCAAGGCATCGGTAAACAACTCTTTTTGGCATGCACGTAACTCGGCATCGAGTGCCTTTGTTTGCATGATAATGTTATCAAGATGCTCTTGCACATTGGGGCGGATCTGAAGCACGGTCTCACGCAATGGAGTCTCGTCGATGGCAGATTCCGCACATGTGAAAAGGTGATCTACAAGGTTTTGAGAGACTTCGGCTGATGTGGTGACAGCACTTGTTCGGGCTTGGGAACTTTGGACTATATTGATACAGCGTGCCGCCTCTTGGTCGGGACTTAAATAGGCGCCATATAGGAAATCTAGCGTTCCGAGGGTGACTTCGATGCCGTTTTCTTCGAGCCGGACTAATTCTTTTGCGATTTTCGAACTAGGCTCTGTCAATGCAACGTAAAGGACGTGGAATACCTGCGGTGTGCAGTTAAGGCGATGACGCTCAATTTGCTTCAAAACCTGTTCACATGTCCAAGTCACTATATCATCTTCTCCTGTCTACACCGTTCCGAGCGTTATTGACGAATACCCTTGGAGGCCAATAACTGACACAGCATTGAAAGTTTCAGCCGATCGAAATTCAAGGCTATTGATTAGGCAAACGCGCAGAATTGCACTCAGCGTTAGATACCTTGTGATTTTTTAGGAGACCTCAACTTGTGTGCGACTCAGCAGTATTCTCAGGTACATTGACTGAAGCGATTTGGAGGTCTTCCCGGTTTTGAATACTTCGCGTGGAAATGTCATTTTTGATGCTACTTTATCGCAGCTTGAGTGGTAGGCCGTGTTTTGGGCGAAAGCGCCATTGCCCCAAAACTCTGGCTATAGTGATCCGTAACGATGATGTTCTCAATCGCGTCGTTGATTGCGTCGACAAGGTCGTCTGATGCTGTTTTCCGGCTAAACATAAAATGTACCGGTTTAGAAGACAGAATGAAGGGGTGCGGTGCAATTTTGCCATTCCAATCTGCTTTTGCGGCAACGCGCACTGACGGGTTCGACACGACAAGGGCATCTATGCGGCCAGCTATAAGCATGCGTAGCCCTTCAGAAGTTGATGCAACTTGAAAAACGGCATTTTTTGATTGTTCCGAAGTAAGGAACTCTTCAAATTCTGTGCCACGGTAAGTTCCTAACTCGTGTCCGATAACCAGCCGGTGTTTCAAAATGTCGGCCAGCGATTGGATGGATGCTGCGCTCATATCTTCTTTACGCATTATGAAACCAGCTGTTTCATTGCGATAGGGAACCGAAAACCGAGCGAACGTTTGTCTCTCAGGCGTGATGGACATGAACGGCATCATATCGATGCTTCCCTTGGCCACTTCCTTGAGAGCACGCTTGAAAGGCAGGTCGATCAGCTCGTACTCGCACCCGATTGCCGCAAAAATCTCTCGCAAGAGCTCAACGTCCAACCCAGTGATTCGTCCCGATTGATCCTTGTAACTGAATGGCGCGTAGTCACTGGAAATCCGGACCTTAACTGGGCCGTCGCATGGTGCGGCATGCACGGTGTACACCGGCAGCAGCAGGCAGAGGGCAATCAGGCAGGCTTTCAATGCAGCCATGGTGATTGATCTAATCATGGGAATTATAAACCTAACTAGGCTTAACTCTGGAACTCTACAACTGATGTTCATCAAAACATCAGGGCGAAAAGGTCTGAGCCATACTCCTGTTGGAGACTTGGGATAATAGCAAGCGCTGTTGGAAAATCTCCAGCTATTTCCGCATACGGACCTGTGTTCGGGAGCGGCCCGAATTCAAAAGCGCCGCTCGTCGTTTCCAGCAAAAAGCAGAATGCCAAACTTCGCCTATCCCTCCAGCGCAGCCCTATGCCGCCCTGACGTTCTCAAGGAATTTTTCGGCAGCCTCTCCGAGAGCATTTCCCGTTGCAGAAAGGTCAAGGGTCAACTGCTTCAGCTCGGTGGCCGACTGGCCGGTTTTAGCACTGGCATCCCGCACCTCAATGATTGTCTGTGATACGTTCTGGGTACCGTTGGCAGCCTCTGTAACGTTTCTGCTGATTTCTCGTGTCGCAGCGCCTTGCTCCTCAGTGGCCGCAGCAACTGCGCCGAGCAGTGAGGCAATATCGTCGATGTGGTTGGTAAGGGCTGCGATATCACTCACAGTGGTACTCGTTACTTTCTGCATGGCTTCTATTTGTTCGCCGATATCCACTGTCGCCCGCCCTGTTTGTTCTGCGAGGTTCTTCACTTCAGAAGCAACCACCGCAAATCCCCGGCCAGCTTCTCCAGCGCGCGCTGCTTCGATCGTTGCGTTGAGCGCAAGGAGGTTGGTCTGCTCAGCAATGTCGGAAATCATTTTGACGATATCGCCGATCCGCTGCGAATTTTCGTTCAGCTGCTCTGCTTTCCTTTGCGTATTGAGCGCAATTTCGTTTGCCTCTGTGGCACGTACGTTGGACTGACTGATCTGTCCGGTAATCTCGTCGACAGACGCTGACATTTCTTCAGTGGAAGCTGCCACGGAATGAACGTTATTGCTGGCTTGTTGCGCTGCTGCCGAAACCGAGACTGATTGTTGTTCAGTTGCAGTGGCAATAGAACTCATATCATCTGCAAACCGTGTTGCCTGTCCGATTGCCTGCGCAACCTCATCGACACTGGCCTTCACCAGTTCAGCGAGCTGTTCTCTTTCAGTGATGTCATCCCAAACAACCATGGGACCAATGTAATTGCCAGATCCATCGCGGATCGCAGAGACCTTCAAAGAAAAGCGCCGGCCACCAAAGGGTATACGTGCCTTGAATGGAAGGTTCTCCGGGTTCTCAAGAATGCGGCGCTGGTGTGACGGATCCTTGTGGAACGTATCAATCGAGGTTCCAAGAAGCTCACTGACCGGCACATCGAGATGATCAGAAATCTTCTCAGCCAACCCGGTCATTGTCGGGTTCATGTAATTGATCTTAAATCCGTCATTTGGATCAGCCATCATGATCGGCATAGGGATCTGGTCGATCATCTGAGCCTGGGTAAAGGACTTGGTGACTGTTTCACGCAGGTCTTTGCATGCGTCGAGCATTCGTCCAATAACATCATTGCGTTCGGAAGCCGGAATGCTGGCTCCCACATCTCCTGATGCCAGTTGCTCTAGAATATGGGTTACGTGTTCAACAGGCCGCGTAATCGCTCTGGCTATGAAGAACGCGGCGAGGACTCCGGCAATCAATCCTGCGAGGCCAACGCCTCCCATTGACCAAGATTGAACTTGGAACGACTGGCTCATTTCTGGCCCGATCGTGTCTTGCTGTGCAACCGACGCATCCACCAAGCTGTCGATTTGCGCCAATATTTGAGGCCCAATTACATCGAGCTGGTTTTCCAGAATGTCATTTCGCTGTGCGATGATGTCGGCAACTCGCACGAAGGCCGCTGAATACTGCTGAAGCAATTGGGAAGCGGTTTGGGCCAGCTCAGCCCGTTTCGGGTTCTGGAGCTCCCGCGCTAACTTTTTGAGCTCTTCCTCGACTGAAGCCAACTCCTGCTGAGTCCGCAGCAGTGAAGCGTCATCGTTTTCCAGGAGAAACGATTTTCCGTAGTAACGCGCCAGCATGAGATGCTCTTGCGTCCTGCCAGCAAAATATGCCGCGACACGATCACCATCATCATAAGCTGATCTCATAATGTCGGAGAGATTTTTTCTGATGGATGGCCCATGAACATCCAACTCACCGGTTACGATTTCATCCCGCTCGGCGTAGAGCGCCATCACATCTGCAAACAGGGCTGAATACTGTTTGCCCATTCGCTCAACATCATCGATTTGTCGGTTCTTATCCGCCGGAACCAGGCCCTTCAGCAGTGCTGTCACGTTGTTTGAGGTTTAGGCGCGCGACAGTCGCCAGCTGTTTTCACGCAATCTGTCCGGCCGCAAGCT
>NZ_JASHII010000023.1:0-4996 GCF_030733765.1 Roseibium sp. MMSF_3247 | reverse complement strand
CTGATCAGTGAAGATGAGCCAAAACCTCTCCCTTAAGCAATCAGCTTATCCGGACCCATAGGCGCTGACGGGGAACAACATTTCTTCGGCCGCCGCCGCCGCACCCCGGCTGCTTTCTGCAGTTCTGTTGACGCTGTCGGACACATTCTCGGCTTGGGTCACGTTGTTTTTGGCAGCTTCCAGCATGCTTTCGGAGGCTGTGCCCATACCTTCTGATGCTTCGCGCATATTATTAAGAACATGTGTGACTGACTTCCCAAACATGGCCACCATTTGGTCCATCTCGTCTTGCCTTTTGCGCGCCTGAGCCCGGCCCTCCAGTTGGGCCGCTTCAAGCGCGCGCCGTTCACGTCCCGCCTTTTCGAACGTTGCAAGTGCTCGTGCAATGTCACCAACTTCGTCTTGACGTAGAAGGGTTGGAATTGTGACATCTGGATCTTCCCGGGCCAGCCGCCGCATAAGGCCCACCATATTACGCAAAGGCTTTGCAACGTTGTGATCAAGCAGCATGATCGCTGCGGATGCAAAAAGCAAAGCCACAACAAAAACGACCACAGCGGTGAAGGTCGCACTTGCTTTTTCACCAAGCAATGCAGTGGACTGCTCCTTTTCTATTGCGTGTGCCACTTCGGTCATTGCCTTGGCACTGTCCAAAAGGGCGCCTACACGTACATCGATGAGAGAGGCCACAGCCGCTCGTTCTTGCGCTACGATTTTGGACACTTCTTCCAGCATTGCCGCGGCGCTTTCGATGTCCGGGATTTGGTTGTGAGCCGCAGTGTTTGTGAGGGCTTGCCCGGCGGCGCTGAGATAGTTGCGTGCTCGGTCAAGTTCACCGACCTCAAAGCGGAACATATACCGGTTCATATGGTCTTTTGCCCTTAGTGTATGCAAAAGTCCCTGTTGAAGTGCGGTCCGCTCCTCTTCAGAATTTGATTTGGCAGTCCAGTCTTCTAACCGGCTTGAGATTTGGTCTGTGAGTGCTGGAAGCTCGGTTTCGACCACATCGTTCCTGCGTTGCCGGTACACGGCGAAGTCTTTGAATTCCGTCAGCACTGGTTGGAGTTGTGATTGGGCCTCTCTTGCCGCTTTGGCAAACCGGCCCGAGCTCCCTGATGCAACTTCGCTAACAACGTCTGATAGACGCGTGAATTCTTCGAGAGTTTTTTCGTAACGAGCTACAGTGTTGCGAGCAACATACTCCTTTGCAAGTCCCACGAAGGTCTGAATTTCCGCCTTAATTGCAGTTGCTTTCTCGGCCTGTTGCGCAGCCGATTGATATCTAGTGAACGCGTTTGTGATCCTGTCAAGCGAGTACAGAGTTTTGCCACCCAAGGCCACGACAGCACAAAGGACTAAAAGCATCCCAAGTGTTATTTTCCAACGAATCTTCATGTTCTGAAAACTCATGCCGCATCCTTTCCGAGCAAGGCCTGAACGACATTGCACAATTCTATTGTGTCAAAGGGTTTTTCCAGCACTGCATCGGCGTTCTGCTGGGCAATGGTCAGTGCATCCTGACTGGATACGAAAGTACCTCCGCCGGACATGGCGAGGATGCGTGGCGTTTTGCCTGGAGCGGCCCGCAGTTGATCGATCAGATCGACACCATCCATCTCTGGCATTAACATGTCCGTGATCACAAGGTCGATATGGTTGTCTTTTGCGAGCTCCAGTGCTTCGACACCATTGTTTGCTTCCAGCACTGTGAAGCTGAGGCGCTTTAGGCCCGCAGATATTGATTTTCGAACACCTAGAATGTCGTCAACAACTAAAATGCAGGCCATAGTTCAAGGTCTCACGCGATGTTAATTTCTTGGGTTAAGTGCACCGGCTCAGAAGCGGCGAGCGGCAAATTGATTGTGAAGCAGGCTCCGGAGTCTCGCCTGTTAACAAGGGAAATCGTTCCGTCCATGGATGTGACGTAGGAATACGCGAGTGCGAGCCCCAATCCCGTGCCCTGCCCGATTGGCTTGCCGGTGAAGAATGGTTCGAAAACCTTGTGCCGCAACCTATTGTCTACACCAGGGCCGGTATCAGCCACGGATATGGTAACGGCGGTATTCGAAAAACTCGCGGTAAGCTGAAGTGTCCCGCCCTCAGGCATAGCTTCGAAAGCATTTTCACCGATTGCAATGAGGCTGTGTTGCAAACTTTGACTATCGCCGTGAACGAACCCACTAGTTGTGGATGGCCAATCAAGAACTAACTCTACCTTATTGTTGCGGATTGATTTTAGATGTTCCGCCGCTTTGCGAATTGCATCCAATGGGTCAAATAAGCCGCGCACCTCGTCGGTATGCCTGCGACCGTAGTTTAGAAGTTTGCGTAACAATTGGCGTGCTGACTTACCATGTTGTTCTATCAGGCCAAGCCACTCGCGTTCCTCTTCAGCATGGACAGGCAGCGCAGGGGCAATCAGCGAAGGCAACGAAACGATGGGTTGCAGCAAGCTGTTGACCTCATGTGCAGTCCCACTAGAGAAACGTCCAAGCGCTTCCATTTTGGCAGCGTGAAAACGATCTTCGTCGGCCTTTTTGCGTTCAGTCACATCAACTTGGAAACCGACTATTGCTGTGAGATGGTCTGCATCATCGCGAATTGGCGTAAGAGATAGAGCATTCCAAAATTCAGAACCATCACGGCGGTAGTTCAGAATTTCAACGTCAAGCGCCTCTCCGCGATCCAGAGATTGCCTTATCTGAGCAATGGTATTTTGGGACGTGTTTGGGCCTTGCAAAAATCGGCAGCTGCGACCGACAACTTCCTCTGCGGTATATCCTGTGGTGTCACAAAACGCGCGGTTGACATATTTCAGAGGGCGCTCAGGATGAGTTGCGTCAGCGATCGTTATATTGACTTGAGCAGCGTCCAGCGCCCGTATCCATATATTTGCAGCCTCATTGAGCATACGTATTTTCCCGAATTAATTGCCTTACGTTGCGGCAAATAGGTGAAAACTCGGTTAAGCAACACGACAGTTTGATCGGGAAATTCACGAGTTAACAGCGGCCCAACAGCAGTTGGCCGATCTTGAATTTTCTCCTTCGGTAAATTGTCCCCGGATCCGGCAACTCCTCCAAGAGTATACTTAAGCAACAAGGTGGGGCATCAATCGCGCCAATTCGAAAACAAAGGTGTATGAGTTGGAAACCGACTTTAGAGGAATCTGTCATCCAACAGACAACGCTGTACAACCAGTTGAGAACAAACAAACCTGTGTTGTATCTTTAGATTGCGTGACGCTTAAAATTTAATCAGCCGTAAAGCCATTCTTTGCATTTTACGACGAAATTAGGAACCTCCTGTTTACCAAATGATCCAAAACTTCCGTTGCTTTTGTTTGCGATTTGGGGGCGATCGAGCAATGCGATCAATAAGTCTGGCTGTGGGAAGTTTGACAGCACTGTTTCTTGGAACATCTAGTGTGTGGGCGCAATCGGGCCAGTTCGCGCTGCAGTGCAACCTTGATCATGTCTGGACCATGATCGCCGCCGGACTGGTGTTTTTCATGCAAGCTGGTTTCTTGTTCCTTGAAAGTGGCTTGGTGCGATCGAAAAACTCCATCAACGTCGCCCAGAAGAACATTACCGACTTTATCTTTTCCACGATGATGTTTGGTGCGGTCGGCTACATGTTGATGTTTGGTACCAGCTGGCACGGACTTTTCGGTTGGGACCCAAGCTTAATGATGTTCGACAGTCTCGATGACTGGGGCTTGACCTTTTTCGTATTTCAGCTGGTTTTTTGCGGAACTGCCGCGACCATCATTTCCGGCGCGACCGCCGAACGTGTCAAACTGGAAGGCTATATGATCTTGGCAGCAACCACGGGCCTTCTGATTTATCCGATTGCCGGGCATTGGGCTTGGGGCAGTCTGCTGATCAGCGATAATGAGCCGTGGCTTGCCTCGATGGGCTTCATGGATTTCGCCGGCTCGACGGTGGTTCATTCCGTAGGGGCATGGATCTCCTTGGCTGCCATCATCATCATCGGACCCCGTATTGGCCGGTTTGAGAATGGTGAGGTGCGGGAGATCAATGGCCATAGTGCCGTCCTTGCGACGGTTGGCTGTATTATTTTGTGGGTTGGCTGGATTGGGTTCAATGGCGGTTCAACGACAGCCGGGACATCAACCTTCGCCCAAATCATTGCAAATACAATGGTTGCAGGGGCAATTGGTGGAATGGTCCAGATGATCCTTGGTCGGATCCACAGTGGCTTTTATCGACCTGACTACTCCATTAACGGGGTGCTGGCAGGTCTGGTTTCAATCACAGCCGGGTGTGACGCCGTGACCGTCTGGTCCGCTCTTATGATTGGTGCAACCGGTTCCGGAATTGCCTTTTACGGTCAGCGTGTGATGGAGAACACCTTCAAGCTGGATGATGCAATCGGTGCGATACCGGTGCATGGGATCGCGGGTTTTTGGGGGACGATAGCGGTCGCCTTCCTTGCCCGGCCTGAATATCTGCTTGCGGGCAGCCGAATGGAGCAGGTTTTCGTGCAATTCATCGGTGCGGCAGCGATTTTTGCCTGGGCGTTCGGTGTCGCGTTCGCGGTCATCTGGTCCGTCAACAAGGTTTGGTCAGGCTTTCCTGGCGGTGGCTTCCGGGTTTCCGAAGAGGATGAAGTTGTTGGGCTGAATGCAGCTGAACATGGGGCCACACTTGGAACCGGTGTTTTGCAAGGGGCGCTTAAAGAACTGGCCTATAGCCGCGTCAACCTTTCCGCTCGGGTCGATGTGGAGCACGGCGACGAAGCTGGTGAATTGGCCTTTTTGTTCAATCGCGTGATGACTCGACTGCAGAAGATGGACGATGCGCGGCGTGCACGGCGACTTCATGTCGAACGGGCTCGGCGCACTCTCGACAGGATCGTCACGAAGCTCTCAGGCGAGATGAAGGACATGATGGAGTCCTGTCCGTCGTCAGGGTATTTGGAACAGATAGCCGTGTGATTTAACGGAGAGATTGGCTCATCGTGTTGGTTGATT
>NZ_JASHII010000022.1:2500-6256 GCF_030733765.1 Roseibium sp. MMSF_3247 | reverse complement strand
ATTTGGTTGCGGGAGTAGGATTTGAACCTACGACCTTCAGGTTATGAGCCTGACGAGCTACCGGACTGCTCCATCCCGCGTGAAGGTGGAGGCTATCGTTGAAGAGATGTGCTCAAGTAGGCCAATGGCCGGTAGCACACTTTAATTGAAGATGTATTTATCTGCACTTTGCAGGCCTGGCAGCGACCTACTCTCCCACACCTTAAGATGCAGTACCATTAGCGCTGGGGAGTTTCACGGCCGAGTTCGGGATGGGATCGGGTGGGGGCTCCCCGCTAGAGCCACCAGGCCGGCGAAGGGCAGATAAATTGTAAAACTGGTCTTGTTGTTTAGCCCTCACGGCCGCACCGCGCATGACTGCGCTGGCCTGCGGGAACGCGGCCTGACCGGCCGGCGCGCGTTGCGCTTGCGAACCTTTCCGTTCGACGTCATTTCCCTTGAGAATCTAAACTGGTCTTATTTTGAAGTTGATTAGAGCACTTACCGAAGCCTTCAGGCTTCGCAAGGCCAAGTGGCCGCCGCGCACTTTTGCGCGCCCCCGCGGAGCTTAGCGCCACAGGCGCGCTCAAGCGTGAGCGCAAACCATCTAATCTTTTCAAAGCGCCTTTTGGCGCTTTTAAAACTCGTGCTCAAGTAGGCCGAAGGCTGGTAGCACAAGTAAAGATGAACATTGACTAATGAGAGGATCAAGCCGAACGAGCTATTAGTAAAGCTAAGCTTCATGCATTGCTGCACTTCCACACGCTTCCTATCGACGTGGTGGTCTTCCACGGCTCTTCAGGGAGAACTGGTTTTGAGGTGGGTTTCCCGCTTAGATGCTTTCAGCGGTTATCCCGTCCGTACATAGCTACCCTGCAATGCGGCTGGCGCCACAACAGGTCCACCAGAGGTACGTCCATCCCGGTCCTCTCGTACTAGGGACAGATCCTCTCAATTCTCCTACACCCACGGCAGATAGGGACCGAACTGTCTCGCGACGTTCTGAACCCAACTCACGTACCACTTTAATTGGCGAACAGCCAAACCCTTGGGACCTGCTCCAGCCCCAGGATGTGATGAGTCGACATCGAGGTGCCAAACAATGCCGTCGATATGGACTCTTGGGCATCATCAGCCTGTTATCCCCGGCGTACCTTTTATCCGTTGAGCGATGGCCCTTCCACGAGGGACCACCGGATCACTATGGCCGTCTTTCGACTCTGCTCGACTTGTCAGTCTCGCAGTCAGGCAGGCTTATGCCATTGCACTCAACGAGCGATTTCCGACCGCTCTGAGCCCACCTTCGCGCGCCTCCGTTACCATTTGGGAGGCGACCGCCCCAGTCAAACTACCCGCCACACACGGTCCCGGACGTTGTTGCGCCGCGGTTAGATATCCATAAGGACAAGGGTGGTATTTCAAGGATGACTCCACATCTGCTGGCGCAAATGCTTCAACGTCTACCACCTATCCTACACATGTCATTACGAATACCAGTGTGAAGCTGTAGTAAAGGTGCACGGGGTCTTTCCGTCTGACCGCAGGAACCCCGCATCTTCACGGGGAATTCAATTTCACTGAGTCTATGCTGGAGACAGCGGGGAAGTCGTTACGCCATTCGTGCAGGTCGGAACTTACCCGACAAGGAATTTCGCTACCTTAGGACCGTTATAGTTACGGCCGCCGTTTACTGGGGCTTCAATTCGGTGCTTGCACACCTCCTCTTAACCTTCCAGCACCGGGCAGGCGTCAGACCCTATACGTCGTCTTGCGACTTCGCAGAGCCCTGTGTTTTTGATAAACAGTCGCCACCCCCATTTCTGTGCCACCTATACCTGGTTGCCCAAGTACAGGTCTCCCTTCTCGCGAACTTACGGGAGCATTTTGCCGAGTTCCTTCAGCATAGTTCTCTCAAGCGCCTTGGTATTCTCTACCAGTCCACCTGTGTCGGTTTCGGGTACGGTTTATACGGTGGAGCTATTTCCTGGAACACCTTCGCTGCACCCCCAATCCAATAAGGAGATACAACACACGGCATCCGTCACTACCACCAAGTACAGGAATATTAACCTGTTTCCCATCGACTACGCCTTTCGGCCTCGCCTTAGGGGCCGACTAACCCTGCTCCGATTAGCGTTGAGCAGGAACCCTTGGACTTTCGGCGAGGGAGTCTCTCACTCCCTTTATCGTTACTCATGTCAGCATTCGCACTTCTGATATCTCCAGGAGCCCTCGCGGGTCTCCCTTCGCAGACTTACAGAACGCTCCGCTACCGCATGCACTTAAAGTGCACACCCGCAGTTTCGGTGTATGGCTTGAGCCCCGGTACATTTTCGGCGCGGAGACCCTTATTTAGACCAGTGAGCTGTTACGCTTTCTTTAAATGATGGCTGCTTCTAAGCCAACATCCTGGTTGTTTTGGGATCTCTACATCCTTTCCCACTTAGCCATAACTTAGGGACCTTAACTGGCGGTCAGGGTTGTTTCCCTCTCCACAATGGACGTTAGCACCCACTGTGTGTCTGCCGGATAGTACTTCTCGGTATTCGGAGTTTGGTTAGGATCAGTAAGGCGGTAAGCCCCCATAGCCCATCCAGTGCTCTACCCCCGAGAGTATTCATCCGACGCTCTACCTAAATAGATTTCGCGGAGAACCAGCTATTTCCGAGTTTGATTGGCCTTTCACCCCTAGCCACAGCTCATCCCCGACTTTTTCAACAGGCGTGGGTTCGGTCCTCCAGTGCGTGTTACCGCACCTTCAACCTGGCCATGGCTAGATCACTCGGTTTCGGGTCTAATCCAACGAACTTGACGCCCTATTCAGACTCGCTTTCGCTGCGCCTACACCTATCGGCTTAAGCTTGCTCGTTAAATTAAGTCGCTGACCCATTATACAAAAGGTACGCTGTCAGGCACGAAGCCCTCCAACTGTTTGTAGGCATCCGGTTTCAGGGTCTGTTTCACTCCCCTCGTCGGGGTGCTTTTCACCTTTCCCTCACGGTACTTGTTCGCTATCGGTCGACAAGGAGTACTTAGGCTTGGAGGGTGGTCCCCCCATGTTCAGACAGGATTTCACGTGTCCCGCCCTACTCAAGTCCTCAATCTCACAACACCCGTACGGGGCTATCACCCACTAAGGCCCGACTTTCCAGACGGTTCCGGTTAATTCAATTGAGGCACTGGCCTGGTCCGCGTTCGCTCGCCACTACTAGCGGAGTCTCGGTTGATGTCCTTTCCTCCGGGTACTTAGATGTTTCAGTTCCCCGGGTTTGCTCCCATTAAAGGGTACTCCATACGGAGTGGGTTGCCCCATTCAGAAATCCACGGATCAAAGCTTATTCGCAGCTCCCCATGGCTTATCGCAGCGTATCACGTCTTTCATCGCCTCTTGTCGCCAAGGCATCCACCGAATGCCCTTAAGACACTTGATCACTCTCATTATCAATGTTCATCTTTTTCAAGGTGCTCGCGCACCTTTAAAAAGATCATTTATTTGTGCGCTAACATGCTTCGCATTACTTGAGCGCGTTAAACACTCAACCAACACCAAAACAAGCGGCACAAATACGTTTGCTTCAAACCAGATCCAGCATGGGCCCCTTTGTAAAAACCCAAGCCATCAAAGGCTCAAACACAAACAGATCTTGATAATTAAGACCAGTTTCACGAGATTTTTCCGACAGTCATGCGGTCAGGCCTGACTACCTACTTAATCGTAGATCCCTTCAAAGCACTCAAGCAGGCCAATGGCCGGTAGTGCACTTCAAAGAAGTCCAA
>NZ_JASHII010000021.1:0-6631 GCF_030733765.1 Roseibium sp. MMSF_3247 | reverse complement strand
AATCAACCAACACGATGAGCCAATCTCTCCGTTAAATCACACGGCTATCTGTTCCAAATACCCTGACGACGGACACTTGACGGTGCCATGAACGGCGCCGCTTTCCTGGCCTATGTCGAGCAGGCCCTCGTGCCTACTCTCTCACCCGGCGACATCGTCGTGATGGACAACCTGCCAGCCCACAAGGCGGCCGGTGTTCGCCAGGCCATTGAAAACGCCGGTGCTGAGCTGCGCTATCTACCGCCCTACAGTCCCGACTTTAACCCGATCGAAATGGCGTTTTCGAAGCTAAAGGCGCTGTTGCGTGCCAAGGCGGAGCGCACTGTCGATGCTCTGTGGAACTCTGTTGGCGATCTCATCGACCAGTTCAAACCACAAGAATGCGCAAACTATTTTGCCGCAGCGGGGTATGAACCATCATAAAGTGGATGGGCTCTAGGCTCTGCTGAGGCCAAACGCAATGTCTGGCCAAGACTATACTAGGTGACCAGATCCTTCATGGCTTTTGCTATGGCTTGTAAATGTACTGGAAGATCGTATGAGTGAGCGATGAAGTCGTCTCGAATTTCCGGTGACACGGCACGGTTCAGACGGTACGGCAGGCTTTGATACTGTTCAACATTGGGTCGAAAAATCCGGACTGCTTGGGCTAGATGAGCCGACTTGCGACCGTACCAGCGAAGTACTTTGACGGATGCCCGACGAAATCGAATATCAGTTTCGCCAATACGGATGATGCGGCGAAATCCATCAGTATCATAGACTATGTTATCGGGAGGATCTTCTCTTAGACCTAAGTCGTAAGCGCATTGATTGGGAGAAGGCAAAGCGCGCACACAATCACGGCGACAAATGGCATCTATAACAAGATCTAAGTCTATAGAAAGTGTTTCTATATTGTTTGTATCTGTCTGCGGGAGATCATAGAGACCACGATTTATCCGTCTTATATCGCCTGATCGCACCAGTCGGCATAGAGCCTGATTGATGGCTGGTCGATCTCCGATGTCGAAGAAGTCATTCGGAGTAAACACCCTGTTGCCAGCACCGTGGCTCAGAATTCGTGCCATTATTTGTTTGGAAATGGTTATTTTGTACACTATAGGTGTCCAGAAGTATCGAGAGATGGCTTTAGCTTCAGCTTAATGTTCGTCTTCAGATCATTGCGAATGATAAGAGCCCGATTTAAAAGTAGTTGAGTGATATCATGAGGTTATGATTCAACCGTCTTTGTCGAGAAGATGGAGGATCGAATGCCCTGGGATGATATCACTCGCAAGCAGCATAACCGGGACGCGCTTCGATATCCAAGTGATTTGACTGGCCGGGAATGGGGTGTGTTGGCACCTTTGATCCCTCCGGCCAAGCCTGGAGGTCGCCCCCGGTCAACCGATATGCGGCAGGTGGTCAATGCGATCCTTTATATCGCGGGCAGCGGCTGTCAGTGGCGGGCACTGCCAAAGGACTTTCCCCCAGCCTCGACCGTACGAGGCTATTTCTATTGTTGGCGCGATACCGGCCTTTGGCAAACGGTCAACCACATCCTTGTGGCTGCCACACGAGAACTGGAAGGACGTGAGGCCTCTCCAACTGCCGGTGTCATCGACAGTCAGTCGGTCAAAACCACGGAAAGTGGCGGAATTTGCGGCTATGATGCGGGCAAGAAGATCAAGGGACGCAAGCGCCATATCATCACTGACACGCTCGGCCTGATGCTGTTCGTACTGGTTCACGCCGCCGACATACAGGACCGGGACGGTGCGCCCGATGTTCTGAAAGCCATTCGCTACCGGTTCCCCTGGCTGCGCCATGTCTTTGCCGACGGTGGCTACGCGGGCGACAAGCTCCGCACCGCCTTGGCCGGAAAGGGCAACTGGACCATCGAGATCATCAAACGTTCTGATACCGCAAAAGGCTTCCATGTCCTGCCCCGGCGATGGGTAGTCGAACGCACATTCGGATGGTTCGGACGGTGCCGCAGGCTGGCAAAAGACTGGGAAACTTCAATCCAGAGCTCAACCGCATGGACCTACATCGCTAGCATCCGCGTCATGACACGAAGGCTCGCAACATACTGTCATTACTCATCAACCATTCCTTACTCTCCTTCAAACACTCTAGAAGGAGCCGTCAAATTCGAAAGTGCGAAAAATCTTGTACGTTATCTCGTTCTTCAAAACGCGATGGCCGCGTTAAGGTCATCAAACTGCTTGATGTCATACCCGGCGTCATACCAACGACGCGACTCCGCACTGCGCAGGCCTTTGGAGAAAGACGGGGAATCCATACCGAGCGTCACGCGCAGCGCGCCGACAATTGCCTGGGTCATGGGACGGTTCCTGGATCAGGAGAGGGAGAAACTGGACGATCACCGGGACGATGAGAGGGGCACAAAAGCCCGGATTACTGCTGAATTTGCGAATTCTCGGCGGCAAAAATCTAATGCAGCGTCAGTTTTTGATTTATGTCACGGACAGACCGCCTGGCCCGTTGTTTTATGGGGATACAGCAAGGCCGGTTGATGTCCTCCCAAGACCGGCCCCTCTGCTGACCTCAGCCGCCGTCTCGGGCGGCTTTTCTTTTGCCAGCCTTTCGCGTTGTAGACACCTGCCTGCATCCTTGTTCGAGCGCCTCGAACAGTTTGCGGCAACCATGCGCGCGTTTGGTTCAGATGTTATGGCAAGGGCTGTCGACCGGCAGCCTTAATCGCTGTCTTCGCAGGAAGATGTGGTAGCTCGCCGGAGACCTTGTTTGCGTGCCAAAGAACACAGGATCGGCAAGTAGGTGCGACTACCCCCGGGTCAGACGGTCGACGGTCACGGCCGCGCCCCGCAAGATAACCACGCTGGTTCGTTCGGGTCTGGCTCTGCAATACCGTTTCATCCGAATGCCTGAAGAGCCGATCTTTAAAGCGTTGATGCAACTCTGCGGCAACCCGAGGCATCAAATCCCTGATCAATACCTCTTCATTGGGCGTTTTGATCCTAACACTTTCTTGGGGTCTATCCTTCATCGGTGCTGCTCCATCCCCACCGATCACAACACAAATACCCGGGTCCGAAAACCTGTGGTGACTGCGTACTTAACCTTGAAACTCTAGAATGCGGAGCCGTGCGACCACGCACAGCATCACGTCCGGTTGGGGCAAGTGACCCGGGCATTGCGCTCAATCTCAAAGGACCGGCTTTGGGGATGAAAACATCAACTCACACAGAGCCGGAACGACACTCAGCCCTCACGCGTCTGCTCCGCTTTCGCGGTGTCCTTGTGGGTAAGCAAGTCGACCGGCCGCGATGAGAAACCAGGGTCCGGTCTTTGCAAGAGGATGTCGTTGATGGTGTGGATGCAGTCTTCAGCAAGATCCCTGATCGCCTCAACGGATCCCAAGTTGCATCTCGAACTGCAGCCGCCATGGCTGAACCGGCACCACATGACCTGGTTCATCAGCCGCTCGAATTTGTTGACGAGACGAATGAAGTGCGGCGAGTCGTAAAACAGGTCCTTTCCTGCACCCGTCATCCAGGACCAGTAGGAATTCCGGATCTGGTCCAGTCCGTCAGAACAAGGCTGCCATCTGCCCTGGTCAGAACCGTCCAGCGTCAGAACCCAGTTTCGCAACTCGACCTGAAGATAGAGGATCTTTGCACGGCGCTTTGACAACGACTGGAGACGCCTCCAATCCGGGTCCGGGCCGAAGCGATCCACCCAGTCAATAAACGCCTCCATCGGCATGGGTCGGGCGATGGAATATCCCTGCAGCAATGAAGTTCCGAGGCTGACAAGCAACCGTTGGTGATCCTGAGTTTCCACGCCTTCGGCGATCACATCTTTGTTGAGGGCACCGGCCAGCCCCAAAACGGCATCAACTATGGCCAGATCATTCAGCGAGGTGGTGGATGCACGGACAAACGACTGGTCGATCTTGACATGTTCTGCCGGCAAGTGCCGCAGGTGCGTGAGCGTGGAATACCCTGTCCCGAAATCATCAATCGAAAAGCTGAAACCGAGCTGTTGACACTGCATCATCGAAGTCTCGACCGCGGCATCGCCGACCATGCGTGCATTTTCCAGGACTTCGATGTCAACGAACCTCGGATCAACTGCGCTGTGCGTCCGCAGCAAGGATCTGAGAGTATCGTGAAGCCAGGGTGTTGTGAGGCTGCGCGGATCAATGTTCACGCTGATCGGGAAATTTATACCGGCCTGATGCCAGCGGTCCACCACGCGAAAGGCCTCGGCCAGGGCCCACTTGTCCAGCTTTTGGGCAAGTTCAAAGTCCTCGGTTGCATCCAGGAAGGATCCGGGAAAACGCAGCTCGCCATCGGGGGGCTGCCAGCGCACCAGGGCCTCCGCGCTGTGGATCGTCCCGGCCAGGACATCAATCTTGGGCTGAAAATGGAAAACGAGCTCTTTGTTGTCGATTGCATCGGAAAGCGCATTCACCTTGGAATTGAACGCTGCCAACTCCAGTTCGGTTTTCGGGTTGAAGACGCTGAACCGGTCTTTGCCCTCAAGCTTTGACTGGTACATCGCGGTGTCGCCCTCGCGCAAAAGACGATCTGGATCGGTTTCAGCTTCATCCCCAAACCAGGTTATCCCGATGCTTGTTGAGAGAAGGATCTCCTTACCATCGATCAGGATGGGGTTTTTGATATCCGCAAGCAGGTTGTCAGCGCGTGCCTTGCACGCATCCTTGGCCTCCAACCTTGAAAAAACACCGACGAATTCGTCCCCGCCGAGCCGGGCCAACGTGTCGTCTGCTCCAAAATGCGCTTGCAGCCTTTTGGCGATGATGATGAGAACTTCATCGCCAACATCGTGCCCAAAGCGATCATTGATTTCTTTGAAGCCATCGAGATCGAAATAGATCACAGCGCCGGTGCAGGCAGCCTCTTTGGCGCTGTTTATGGCCGCCTGCAGCCTCTCCCGAAAGAGCACGCGATTGGGCAATCCTGTGAGTGGATCGAAATGAGCGACGTATTCCAGCTCTGATTGATGGTTTTTCAAAGCCGTGATGTCTGAAAACACTGCCAGGTAGTTCTGAGTCAGGCCCTCTGCCCCTTGCAGCGCAGAAATGGACAGCTTTTGCGCATAATGCGTTCCGTCCGCATGCTTGTTCCACATTTCGCCGCTCCAGGCGCCCGTGGTTTTCAACTGGGACCACATGGCCTTGTAAAAGGACAGTGGCTGGAGCCCTGAGGAAAACATGCGCGGATTGTTTCCCAAAATGTCGTTCAGCGCATAACCGGAGATCTTTGAAACCGACGGATTGGCCTTGATGATCGTACCCGTCGGATCGGTCACCAGAATGCCCTCCACAGCATTTTGAAAGACTTCTTCAGCAAGTGCCAGTTCCGCATTGGCAGCCCGCAACTTCAACCGCGAATGCCGTTGTCGAAAGGCGTAAAGGGCAAGAATGCAAAACGCGAACGCAATGGAGACAAGAAAGCCGAACATCCATTGTTTTTGTTGCGCGGTGGCAAGGGCAAGCATCTCCCTTTTTTGGTCGACCATGTCTTCCAGGCTGGACTGATAACGCCAAAAGGGAATTCTATCGGATCGGCCATCGCTGATGTCGCGGATGACCGAATGCAGAACGCGCTCGCCGCGAAACGAAACCGGGTGCGATCTCACCTCAACCGTTCGAACGTCGCCAGACGCCAGCTTGTGTTGAAAAACAAAAAAATTGCGGTGTTCCGCCTCGGCTTGCCGAAGCTCTTGTTGCACTTGCTCCGGAGTAAACTGGTTGATTTGCTGAATAAGCATGCCGGTTAAGTCGTGTTCGGTATAACCGTAAAACCGGGCCGCTTCGTCATTTGCAAATCTGATCTTTCCCGATTTGGGGTCAATCAGCAGCACTGGGTATGGAAGGGCGTTGTAAAAAACCACCTCAGGATCAAGATCCCCCTCCACCGCAAATGCAGGGCCGAAATACGAACACTCAACACTCAGCAGAAAAAAACATGCCGCACACCAGCGGGCAAAGTTGAACCGCACGACGCCCTCTCCAGTTGCACAATTATGGATCGTCAGCAGGATACAATCAGACTTAGCTTTCCAAAGTATTTACAAGAATATTTATCAGTAAATCAGACTAAGTATATAAACTTACCCTGCGATACATTATGATGAATTCAAAAAATTACGATCAAGTCATTGAATAATTTCGTACCTATCCACCAAACAAAGGCATTACTTTCGATTTGACCACGCATGATTCAATTTGTTATACGATGTATTACAAATGGAGGCCATGATGGCAAAAACGCCCCTGTCAGATCCAATTCCGACGCGCATTCCGGTCGATGTGCTCGCATCCATCGATGAGATTGCCGAGATGACGGAGCGGACCCGTAGCTGGGTGATCGTCCGTGCACTACGAACCTATCTGTTGAACGAGGGTGCTGATATCCTTGCCTTTAAAGAAGGCCGGAGGCAGCTTGAAAACGGCGAGTATGAGGACATGGATGATGTTATCCGGGATCTCGAGCGAATCGTGGCGGGTAATGTCGCCTGATGCGGACACGTTTAACGAAGAAGGCTGCGGGTTATCTTAGAGCCCATCCACTTTATGATGGTTCATACCCCGCTGCGGCAAAATAGTTTGCGCATTCTTGTGGTTTGAACTGGT
>NZ_JASHII010000020.1:0-7478 GCF_030733765.1 Roseibium sp. MMSF_3247 | reverse complement strand
CTTATAGGTCGGGGCGGCACTGCTCATGCCACTCAATTACCCCGACATCCTTGACGAAAAAACAATGTGACAGCACCCCTTCAGCAGCTCTGCTTCCTCTACCATCGCTGCCATTTCCGCTTGGACTTTCGACAGAGCACCTTCTTGGCGTGTTGCACGGTATTTCATAACGGTCATGCGGGCACTCAAGATGTCTTCCTGCATGTCTGCCAGCAAAATCGAACTTCTCGCAGTTGAACGATAGTCGCTAAACTTGCCTAATGCGGAAACGCCATTCGAGACGCCAAAACCTGAGATGACAACAAGAAGGACGAGCAACAAGCCAAAGCCAAGCGCAATTTGGACTTTGAGATTTGAAAGGGATTTGAAGAGCATCGATTCGTTCCAGATACGGGGAAATACGTAACACAGCCGAAGCTTGCTCTTTAGAGATTAACTTTACGTAATCATATGTTGAAAATTGGAAGCAATATTTTCCGATACGTCCTTGATCGTTATCCAGCACAAAGGCACCAATCTGATGTGCAATGTCGTCGCTTCGCCCCGTGCCTATGGCCGGCTGTTTTGACCTGCTAGCTTAGGCAATCCCTTGGAGGGAGCGGCAAACGAATTAAGTCATTCAGATAAGGCAACTCTGAATTAAATCCTAATTGTAAGAAAAAATACATATCCATAAGTACAGTCAAATACGTAGCCTTGATAATTGTCAAAGCGGATAGGGATGCTTCTAATTTCAATGTGTCGTTACGAGACCAGGTCGGCAAAAAAAGGCCTCCGAATGAAAAACAAACGGAGGCCGAACAAAGTTACTGTGCACGAGGCCCATCCGACCTCGATCTCGTGTCTAAAATCTTTGAAACATGCGCACAAGTTGCCAATATTCGCAATTACGTAAAATTTCCCCTGCAAGAGCTGGATGGGTGCGCGAGTTGGCTCTTCGCGTTGAACTGCGGACCAGCGGCGCCTATCACTAATAATATCAGACCGATTGTTCTTCCACGTGCGACGGTGTCCAATAGAGATAGTCCGTGGCCTGTCAGCTTACCCGATAAAGACTTTCTTAATTATAACCGCTGAAATTAACGTAACGGAATTTCTCATTGGAGCTTCAAAGCTATGCGTCTATCGCAAAAACTTCCGGCCCTTGTTGTCGGATGTGCGGCCGTCGTTGGTATTGGCATTGGAATCGGCAGCTATTTTGCATCGAAGAACACGATCGACAGGCTTGCCGCGCAGCGCCTTGAAGCGGCTACGGAGGTGGGGTCAGAAGACTTTTTGAATTATTTCAGATCTATAGAACGGCAGCTCATTCTCACCTCCGAGCTTCCAAATACCGTAGCCGCCACAAAAGAATTCACCAACGTTTGGAACTTCTGGAAAATGACCGGAGGCAACCCGACCGAGGAACTGCAATCATCTTACATCACAGACAACCCGCATCCGACCGGCGAGAAGGATGAACTCTACGATGCAAAAACAGGGACAGCTTATGATGCTGCCCATGCAAAGTTCCATCCCGGGTTTCGACGTATTCAGCAGGATGGTGGCTATTATGATGTCTTCCTGTTCGATACACAGGGCAACCTGATTTACTCGGTCTACAAAGAACTCGACTTTGCCACGAACTTTTCGGAAGGCGGCGGCGAATGGGCAAATACGGATCTTGGTGTTGTGTTCCGGAAAGCCTTACAATTAACCGATCCGGCGGCAGTTGTTTTCGCTGATTTTGCACCATATGGGCCGAGCTACGATGCGCCTGCAAGCTTCATGGCTCATCCCATTCACGATGGAGACAATTTGATCGGTGTCCTCGCGTTTCAGATGCCGATAGACAGGATTAATCAGATTGTCCGCCGGAACCTTGGCCTTGGGGAAACGGGCGAGCTTGCCGTCATCGGCGAAGACCGCTTGATGCGCAACGATAGCCCGGCAACAGACCAAGTTTCAGATATCCTGGCGACCAAACTTGACAGTCCAGTCATCGACCGAGCGTTTTCTGAAGGTAATGCCTTTGGATATGACACGTTACACCGGGACATAACGATGGACGTTGACGCGAAGGCATTCGAGTATCAGGGCAACAGATACGCCTTTGTTGCGATGCAGGCCTATGGCGAGGCCCATGCGCCAGTATTTGAGATGCGCAACCAACTGCTGATGATCGGAGCCGGTCTGCTGGTGGTAATCGCTGCGATCGGTTACCTCCTTTCTCGGACGATTACAAAGCCCATCAACAATATCGTTGGAGACATGGAGCAGCTTTCATCCGGGAAGACGGACATCGTGCTCGAAGGTGCCGACAGGCGGGATGAGATTGGCGACATGGTCAAGGCGGTTGCGGTCTTCAAAGAAAGCATGATCCAGAACGAGAAACTTGCCCGCACAGAGGCTGAAGAAACGCGGCGCCGCGATGCGCGTGCACAGCATATTGAAAGCTTAACCAAAGATTTTGATGCACGCGTTTCGGAACTCCTGAACGGTGTCGCTGCGGGATCCGTTGAAATGGAAAAAACAGCAGGATCTATGGCCGCTATCGCCACTGAGACAAATGATCGGGCCGGAACGGTCTATAATGCCGCCGAACACGCTGCTTCCAACGTGCAAACTGTTGCCGCAGCGACAGAAGAATTGATCAGTTCAATTGATGAAATTGCCCGTCAGGTCACCCAGTCTTCTGCAATTGCCAAGAGTGCGGTGGATCAAGCAACCACTACGGATCAACAAGTACAAGGGCTCGTGGTTGCAGCGCAGCGGATCGGTGATGTAATCGGTCTGATTTCTGAAATCGCGGAACAAACAAATCTCCTTGCACTCAATGCAACAATAGAAGCTGCGCGTGCCGGAGAACTTGGCAAGGGCTTTGCCGTCGTTGCATCCGAGGTTAAGGAATTGGCAAGCCAGACTGCGAAGGCCACAGAGGAAATAGGGCAGCAAATCAACAGCATCCAAACGGAAACAAACCAGGCTGTCGCTGCGATTAAAAGCATTGGTCAAACAATTTCGGAAATGAATGAAATTGCAGTTGGCATTTCCTCAGCTGTTGATCAGCAGAAAGCGGCCACCGGTGAGATCGCACATAGCATCGAAAACGCAGCGAGCGGTGCGAAAGAGGTAACTGCGAACATTCAGGAAGTGACCTCTTCGGCTGGAGACGCAGGGGCCGCAGCTACGCAAGTAACCGAAACTGCGGGGGATCTAAGCCAGAAAGCTGAGCTCCTGAAATCGCAAGTGGAGCAGTTCCTCAGTCAAGTCCGGGCAGCTTGAGAAAGCTTTTTGGAGCCCTCACAAACAATCAGCTTTGCGGGTAACGAGCCCCTGGCGACTTCAGCCTCTTTTGTGAACTGTCAAATAGTAGTGGTTGCCATGCCCGTTGTGAGCTGGCCACATAAAACTTTACGGCATTTGGAGTTTTCATTTGAATATTGATCCACGCATTGCCAGTCGTCTACGAGCGACCTTTGAAAAGCGCATCGATGATTTTGATGCAGAAGCGGATCACCTGCTTCAGGGGATGATTAGTGAATGCAGCCGAATGGGCGAAGAGGGTTTTCCGTCTTTTTCCGCTTTGGCAGATCGTCTGGAGGAATATCGAAAGCTCTTGAAGCAGCATCCCGCGCGATCACAAGGTGGCAAAAAAATCAGAGAGAATTTGATTCAAGTATCAAATGATCTGAGCAATATGTTTACCAGATTGGCCGATATCGCAGCCGAGAAGGGCTAACCTACGCCCGAGGGATTTCATATCGGCATCAATTATTCCAACACATGCAAAAAAGAACCCGGTGATGCTTTTGGAGGCTGATCACCGGGACAAAGTTTTAGCTACTGGGACCTGTAGTAAAATCCCAACCTCTTAATATGACCTAAACAAAGATTCGGCAATCCGCATATTGCTCCACATTCTGCCGGATTTGCTGAATAAGTGATTTGGAAGAACATCATGCTCAAATGTGAACAGGCCCTCTTTGTGACGGATGCAACCTACGAATGCATCCCTCTTTTTCAGTAAAACCATAGATAAAAACAACATGGATTATTTCAGTTTCTCTGCGGAAACCGATAAATAAGACATTGTTTGTTCTTGGAAAATTAAGGACCGCGGAATAGTTTGGGCACTGTTGGTAATTTGGTGTTCGAACACATGCTTGATGATTTGATTGCCCGTGCCTCGTGCTTCAATCAAGATGTTCTGGTCATTTGCGAAGCAGAGCCATTTGAAGAACCCGGCCCTAAGATTGTTTACGTCAACGACGAATTCACCCGCATGACCGGGTTCTCTGCCGAGGAGGCGATTGGCAAGTCTCCACGCATCCTGCAAGGCGAGAAAACTGACCGGGATGTGATGCGCAGGATCGGTAAACGGCTGCGGCGTTGGGAACATGTTCGTGAAGAGCTGCTGAATTACAAAAAGGATGGAACACCGTTCTGGGTAGACTTGAGCATCGTCCCGGTGGCGGACGAGACAGGCTGGTACAGATATTGGGTCTCTATCCAAAGGGATGTCACCGAAGTCCGGCAAACGCGTGAGCAACTGAGCCGTCAGAAGTCACAATTGCAGTTTGCTGCAACCCACGACGCTTTGACCGGATTGCTCAATCGCAACGGGCTGCGGGATGCCATTGATCGACAGGTTGCCAACGTCAGCCAAACGTTTGGTCTGATTTGCCTGGACCTCGATCGATTTAAGATGATCAATGACAAGCTCGGGCACGAAGTGGGTGATTGTGTCCTTAAGGCCGTTGGAAGCCGCCTTTCCGGCCTGCTGAAAGCCGATGATATTGCCGCCCGTCTTGGAGGTGATGAGTTTGTTTTTATTCGGCCAAGCGTAAGCTTTTCTGATCTTCAGGCCCTGGCAAATGACATCAACGAAAAGATGAGCGATCCGGTTCAATGCGAAAAGCAGACCTGCAAGATCAATGTCAGTCTTGGCGGGAGCGTTGGATCGACACGACAACTCCACAACAATGTTCTCTTTCGCCAAGCTGACTATGCTTTGCATCATTCCAAACATACCGGACGCAACCGATACACCTTCTTTACGGAGGAGATGTCCGAACAACTCTATTTGCGCGATGAGCTGGCAAATGATCTGCTTGATGCGATTGATCATGAGGAATTCAGCATTGTTCTCATGGAGCAAGTGAACGCAGTAGATCAGACTGTTCACGGCTACGAAGCTCTCGTGCGATGGAACCACCCACGTCTTGGTGTTTTGTCGCCTGACACCTTTCTTCCCATCGCTGAAGCGATGAAGGTTACCGAAGAAATAGACCGTATCGTCCTTTTAAAGTCGTTGAAGGCGCGCAATCAGTTACAGTCTCAAACAAATCTGAAGATCAAAATGTCGGTCAACGTTTCAGCACGGCGTTTGCTGGACACCCGGTTGATTGAAGAGTTGTCACAAATCAATGTGGAACCAGGCACTCTGGTATTTGAACTCCTGGAAACCGTTTTCCTTGATGACCCGAACGGGGATGTTGTTCGAGCCGTCAACCAGATCCGGGAGATGGGTGTCGGCATCGATATCGATGATTTCGGGACCGGACACGCGTCCATTATGAGCCTGATGCAGATCCAGCCTGACCATCTAAAGATTGACCGCGGGCTTGTCGAACAAATCACCGTTTCCGAACGGGGCAAACGTGTCGTTGCCGCGATTATTGAGATAGCGGAGGCGCTCAATGTCTCTGTGGTCGCTGAAGGGGTCGAGACCAAAGAGCAGGCAGAGTTACTAGCGGAGTTGGGATGCGTTGCCCTTCAAGGCTTTTTGTACGGCAAGCCGAAAACCTTGGAGCAGCTTGTTGCCTGAATACAATTAATTGGCCGTGCATTTGAAGTCGTCTGAGTGCCGCCAAGCCTTTTTCCAAATGCAGAAGTAAAAACAGCAATCAAATACAAAACCAGCTGCGGTACCAGTCAAAAATTCCATATTCTCCTGCCTGATCGCAGCAACCTTGAGATAGACTGACGATGAACGACCGGCGTTTTGCTGCTTTGATGTTTTTGGCTGTGGGAGGTGTTTTGACCGCGACCCTGATTACAATCAGTTCTGGGATCTATTTGGGAAATTGATTGCCTGAATTTCGCATGTGCGTGGAGTTTGACCTAGGCAAATTTATGTGTAAAACTCTAGACTTGATCTGACGTACGCCTCAGCCAGCGATGCTGAGCATGGTTTTGGCACTGTCCGATTGGTCGTGCGTTTTGATGGTCTTCTGGGCGGCTATGTGTAGCGTTTCACGGAAGGTCTGCATAGGCGTCTTTCCATAGCAGTATCTCCCCGAGTGCGGCCGTTGTTCATTGTACTTGGTCAGCCACACGTCCAAATCGGTTTGCAACTCCTCCACCGAGCGGTACAGCTTCTTGCGGAACGCAATATCGTAGAACTCGTCCTTGATCGTGCGGTGGAAGCGTTCACAGATGCCGTTTGTTTGGGGTGAGTTGGCCTTGGTCTTTGAATGGTCCACGTCCTCGACCGCCAGATAGAGCTGATAGGCGTGATTTTCGACCTTGCCGCAGTATTCGGTGCCCCGGTCTGTCAGTACGCGCAGCAGGTCGATCTTGTGGTCGGCGAAAAACGGGATCACACGATCGTTCAGCAGGTCCGCCGCCGTGATTGCCGTCTTCTCGGTGTAGAGTTTGCAGATCGCCACGCGGGCATAAGTGTCAACGAAGGTCTGTTGGTAAATCCGCCCCACACCCTTCATTGTGCCCACATAATAGGTGTCCTGGCTGCCCAGATAGCCGGGATGGTGGCTCTCGATTTCGCCATGGGCTTCCTTCTTGGCTTTCGCCTTTTCCAGCGCGGCCATCTGCTCTTCGGTCAGAAGAATACCCTCCTGGGCGGCGCGGGCCTCCAGGGCCTTCAGGCGCTTCTTCATCGTCTCAAGGTCATTGCGCAACCAGATCGACCGGATGCCGGACGACGACACCATGACACCCTTTTGCTGCAACTCCCAACTGGCGCGCTTCTGGCCCAGGGCCGGGTTCTCGATGGCCAATTCAATGACCGCACGTTCAACATGCTCCGGCACCCTGTTCTTCAGGATCGGCTTCTTCCGGCTGAGGTCCATCAAGGCCTCTTCGCCGCCTTGCTCGTAAAGCTCCTTGAACCTGTAAAAGCTATCCCGTGAATAGCCCATGACGTTACAGGCCTGCGAAACGGACCCAAGCTGCTTGGCAAGTTCCAGCAGTCCCAGCTTCGGTTTGATGATCTTCTCTTGAATGCTTGTCATCGATCGACACTCCTTGTTACGCTCCATAAGAGCAGAAATGTCAGATCAAGTCGCGTGCTTTGCAATTTATGCAAAATTGACCCGGCTGCACTTAAGCACTGCGAAGTTTCGCTCAGCGCTTTTATCAAGTTGGCCTGGCCGTTCTTCTTAATGCGCAGCTGACCCCTAGGCTTCGGACTCATAACCAGTAGCACACGGTTGCCGCGAGGCAGAGGGACGACAGAAAGTTCCTGGCGTTGCGGT